>JAQUQI010000001.1:259168-301307 GCA_028716165.1 Candidatus Omnitrophota bacterium | reverse complement strand
CTTGAACGCCTGCATTGCCTGCCAGAAGGCCCGGTCATGTCAGACATGCCGGCTGTAAAAAATGAGAGCGCTGTCATATCCCTGGTTGAAGGCTGGCGCGGCGAGATATGCCATTTTGCCATGATTGGCAAAAACGGCGGAATAGTTAGTTACAAAATTACGGATCCGTCATTTCATAACTGGATAGGCCTTGCCATGGCCTGCCGCGGAGAAGAAATATCAAATTTTCCTTTGTGCAATAAAAGTTTTAACCTGTCATATTGCGGGCATGATTTATAAGTATAGGAAAACCATATGTTCAAGACATTACGCGCGAGATTAAAGCAAGGCTACAGAACGGCGCCTTTTCCGGCTGATGCGGGTATTTTACCGAAAAGGTATTTAGGCCGGCCCGTTATAAACCGACGGGATTTAAGCCGGGCCGTACAGGATTATCACAGCGTCTGCCCCTCGGGCGCTATCGGATTAGTTGATGGCGAGGTTACGCTTGATTCGGGAAAGTGTATATTCTGCGGGGCCTGTCAAAACAACCGCGTTGACGGGGCCGTAACGTTTAGTCGCGATTATCGTATGGCATGTCGTAAAAGGCAGGACCTTATTATTTCCGCAGGCTCTTTGGCCGAAAAAGCGTCCTTAAAAAGCGGGATAAAACATATCTTCGGCAGGTCTTTTAAATTACGGCAGGTAAGCGCCGGAGGATGCAATGCCTGCGAGTCTGATATAAATGTTTTAAACACATTAAGCTATGATCTTGGGCGTTTTGGAATACAGTTTACCGCCTCCCCGAGGCATGCAGACGGGCTTATAGTCACAGGGCCTGTAACGAATAATATGAAGCTTGCCCTTGAAAAGACATATAGAGCCATGCCCCGGCCAAAGCTTGTTATTGCCGTAGGCGCCTGTGCCATATCGGGCGGTATATATGCCGGACACGGAGAATGTAACAACGGGGTTGATTCAATCATTCCGGTTGATCTTTATGTCCCGGGCTGTCCGCCGCATCCATTGACAATATTAGACGGCCTTGTCGGTATCATGAAAGGTTAAAGGAGAAAGGATTGTTTAGATGAAAAACCTTATGTTTATAAAAGGAGCGTGTTTTTTGATTCTGTTATTTATATTTGTGTTAACCCCTTTGGATACGGTTTTTGCGCAGGCAGAATCGCATGATCTTGATTTGGTGGGCAGGACAACCCTTCTGGTATTCCAGCTTTCCATTATAATATTTGCCGCCTGGGCGGGAGGAAGGATATTTAGAAAATTCAAATTTCCGGAAGTGCTCGGAGAGATAGTATCAGGCGTGATTATAGGCCCCTATCTTTTGGGCGGCATATCCATGCCCGGTTTTTCCAGCGGCATATTTCCCATGCACTTTAATTTCCCCGTATCGCCCGAACTATACAGTATCGCGACGATAGCCTCTATCGTGCTTTTATTTTTAGCCGGTATTGAGACGGATATAAATACTTTCTTGCGTTATTCTTTTGTCGGCTCGGTGGTCGGCATATCAGGTGTCATATTTAGTTTTGTTTTTGGAGATATGGCAGGCATCTTCCTTTCAGATCTGCTATTCGGCAGGCAATACAGTTTTGCCAGTCCCGTGCCCTTATTCCTTGGGGCCATATGCACAGCGACATCAGTAGGTATAGGCGCGCGTATATTATCGGATAAACGTAAGATGGATTCCCCGGAAGGCATTACTATAATTTCGGCGGCGGTAATAGATGACATACTCGGGGTTATTACATTAGCTGTCGTTATCGGCATAGCCAGGAGTTCTAATGTGAATTGGTCACAGGTGAGCGCAATAGCTGCCAAGGGTATTACGATCTGGCTGGTATTTACGGTATTAGGCATTATGTTTGCTTCCAAGATCAGCAGTTTCTTAAAGGCCTTTAAAGATAGGAGCACTATGTCCGTAATAAGTTTAGCTTTGGCTTTTTTTCTGGCCGGTGTTTTTGAAAAATCAGGGCTTGCCATGATAATAGGCGCTTATATTATGGGACTTTCTCTATCAAGAACGGACCTGTGTTTTATTATCAGAGAAAACCTTTCAATGCTGTATAAATTTTTTGTGCCGGTTTTTTTCTGCGTTATGGGCATGATGGTGGACATCAGAGAAGTCTGTTCCTTGCCCATCCTTTTGTTCGGGACTATTTATTTGATCGTTGCGGTTTTAAGCAAGCTTATCGGCTGCGGTTTGCCCGCGCGCCTGCTTAATTTTAATACCCGCGGAGCGCTGACCATAGGTGTCGGCATGGTACCGAGAGGAGAGGTGGCTCTTATCATTGCGGGTATCGGTCTCTCGCTCGGAGTTATACCGCATGATATATTTAGTGTGGCCGTGCTTATGACATTTGTTACTACCCTTATGACCCCGCCTGTCCTTGAAAGGCTGGTGGATACGGATAAGCCCATGCTTATAAAACAGACGGACCATAAGCTTGAGCATAAAGAGATATCCTATGAGATGCCTAATCCCGAAACAGCGGATCTGATATTAAACAGGATCATTAATGCCTTTGATCATGAGGGTTTTTTCATACACAGGATTGACACGCCCGATCGCTTATATCAGATACGCAAGGACGAAACATTCATTACGCTGAAATTCACCCACGAAAGGCTTTATTTTACCTGCAAGCCGCAAGACGCTTCTTTTGTATACACGTTATTTTATGAAGTTATTGTTGAATTTGAATATATAATCAAAAATTTGGATTTAATAGCCGATAAGGACCAGGTAGGCAAAGATATCCTGGCTTCAAGTAACGGCGTTAAGAAAGAGGGGCTGACTATACACGAGATAATACCCTCTTCGGCCGTTGAATATAGATTAACAGGCAGTACAAAGGAGGAAATTATAACTTCTCTTACAGAGCTTCTTATACAATCCGGCCAGTTAGATTATTCAAACAAACAGGATATTATCCGCGAGCTATTGGACAGGGAGGCAATTATCTCTACAGGTATGCAGGACGGGATAGCCCTGCCCCACGCTAAAACAGGGCTTGTAAAAAATATGATATCAGCTATTGGAGTAAGTAAGGAGGGCGTGGCTTTCGGTTCTCTTGATAAAAAACCTTCCCGCGTTTTTGTGGTAACTATAGCCCCTGAATCATATTCAGGTCCGTATCTTCAATATGTTGCCGAAGTAAGCAAATTTTTAATAAAGCCTGAAAACCGGCTTAAATTATTATCGGCCAAGAGCAATGAAGAGCTTTATAGTATAATATTGAATTATGCGTAATGCCGGTAATATTTTCCCGTTAGATTAAACATGCCCGCGCGCGGTTTTGTTTTTACGCCTCTTAAGAATAACCGCATTTTAGATAAGCGAATAATGCTAATCATTTTTTTTGATTAATTTTCAAGTTGGATATTGACTCTTGTTTTCCATTATGTTATACTTTTTACAGAGTATTAAAAAGTCATTATTAAATCCTATATGCAATACATAAACAGGGGTCTTGTTGTATTTAAACAAGTCAAGGGTTATTTTATGAAAGAAGGAAGACAAGTTATCGCGCGCAAAATTATCATTATATTATTATGCGCTTTATTGTCCATCGGTCAAGGCAGTCCGGCCGCCTTTGCCCTGCGCCCTGCCTCTTCAAGCAATTCATCAAATCCTATAGACCGCAGTTTCCTTGCCGGCAAATCGTCTTCCGCGGGGGTACCAGATACCCAATATGTCTCTGTAATCTTATCGCCCCAGACACCTCAATGGGCAAAAGATATTGCCGAAGTTCTTTATAAGGATAAAAGTTTTTCAGGTAAGGAGTCATATTATGATTACAGTTTAAGGGTTTTTGAAAATTTTATACATTTAAGGCCTGAAGCGGGCCCTGTTGCCTCGGCAGCCGCCTTACTGCACAGAGCCGATCCTGATGATTTAAAAAAAGCTATGGCAAAGAGCCGCGCATTGGCCAAAGGTGAACAGGAAAGGGTCCTTAGGCTTGTTAAGGAAGCAGGGACAATACGGTGCCTGCCTTATTTTAAAAGTTATAAAAAATCAAGATACAGCATCCAAAACCAAATGAATATGATCATCCAGCTTGCTTCTGAACCCGATGTTATGATGTTGGTTTTCGCGGAAAAGATAGCCTGTCTTACCGGCAAGCTTAACAGAGACCAGAAAGAATATATCTATCGCGAGTTAGTAAATGTTTACGCGCCCCTGGCCGAAAGACTGGGTATGATTAAGCTGTCAAATGATCTGCGCAACGAGTCGTTAAAGGCATATAATTTAGAAGCGTATAATAGCGTTAAAAGCAAGATAGAAGATAGGATAAGAATGAGAATAGACGAGGCAGACGGTCATTTAAAATCTGTGGAAAACAAAGTCAAAGACGCTTTAAAGAATCTTGGAGTAGGCAGAAATTTGTACGTTGTTACATCACGGGTGAAGGGTATCTATTCCGTTTACGAAAAAGGCAAAGGCAGAATGATTGAACCCTGCGATCTATACGATATCTTTGGTATCAGAGTGGTTTTTAGCGATAACAATGATATCTGGAAAGCGGGTGAACTGTTGGAGAAAGTAGGAATGAGCATTGTGCCCGGCGAGGAAGGCAGTAGATATAAGACTACGCAAAAATTAGGCTATGAAGCGTATCAAGTAAGGGTGCAGGATAAAGAAGGGCGTTTTTATGAATTCCAATTTATGTCAAAAGAAAATCTGGATATATATGAACATAGCGAAATTGCGCACTGGGCATACAAGATAAAAAGGCAAAGTAACCAGAAATTTGATAAGGATGAGATAAAATGGACCGGCAATTTTGATAAGGATTTTAAGGCATTAAAGGGTTTTTTAAGCAAATGGGTTTTTGTATTTAAAAAGGTTTCTGTCAATGGCCAAAAAATAGTAAAACCTTTAAGGCTTGAAAAAGACAGCACGATAGCGGATTATGCCGCGCTTAGAGGAACGGACCTTCTAAAGTGTGATTATAAGAACGGGAATATTTTTCACTGCGTGTATGATATTGAGTCTTGTAAGATAAAATGGTCAAAACCCATGAGACATGGCAACCAGTATGAATTGAAAACGGCAGATTCTGTTGAGATTATCAAGGATAATGATAATCTTATTAACTTTACCAACGCAAGGCTTGATATTGATAAATACGCTAAAACCCTGCGCGCTCATTTATGTTTGAACAATATTTGGCCCGGTAGCATGGAAAAATCCACAGAAAGAGGTCTAAAGATTATCAAGGACGTGGGTTTTGTGGTAAATCCCGAGACAATAGGAAAATTTTTTAAACCATGTGCTTTAGACCTTGGGCTTGTAGGCGAAAATGAATTATTCGCGGCGGTCGCCTCCACCCAAAAGTTTTTTACATTAGATGATCTAAGGAGGCGCGCGTATCAGAATGGTAAAAGCATCGTTGAGGCGATGAAATTAAACGTGAATAAAAGGCCTTCAGAAATAAAGTTAATGAAGGCCGGTATTTATTTAAGGTACACATCGTTAGATGATTTTTTGGTAGCTATTGGAAGTTGTAAAGTTTCTCCCAAGGCTTTGGGAGAAGCAATTAGCCGCAGCAGCGGTGGCATAGAAATTAACATGCTCAAGCTTGTTGAAGACGCGTTCAAGTCCGCGGCTTGATGCCGGCCTTTTTATATTTCTGCTGATTTCTCATCTTGACGTTTACTCCCATTTATGTTATACAAGCATTATTAAAGGCGGATTTTTATGCGCTTGATAAAAAAGATATTATTAGCGTTTATTTTATGTTGTGCCGCGGCAGGGTCTTTCTACATTTTTTATGCCCGGCCGCGTTACGCGGTGCCAGTGCTGATGTATCATTCAATAGCGTCGGAGCCTGAAAGCACTTTAAGCGTCAGCCCGGAAAATTTCCAAAAACAAATGGAATATTTGAATAAAGCGGGTTTTAAAGTTATTCCCCTTGACTCGCTTGTGCAGACAATGTCTCAAGGCAGGCGTCCGGCGCGCAAGGAAGTGGTACTGACATTTGACGATGGTTTTGAAAATAATTTTACCAAGGCCTTTCCCGTTTTGTCCAAATACGGCATGCCGGCGACTGTTTTTTTAGAGACAGCCCGCATAGGCAATAATGCCGGTTATTTGAATTGGGACCAGGTGCGGGTGATGGCCATGAATAATATTGACATAGGTGCCCACACGAGAACAGGTATCTATTTACCGTCGGTTAAAGACGATCTTAAGCTTACGGAGGAGATAGCCTTAAGCAAGCTGGATATTGAAAACCGCCTGGGCAATGAAGTAAAATATTTTTGTTATCCGACAGGCGCTTTTAATGACAAGATCAAAGAGATTGTGCGTGCCAGCGGTTATAGAGGCGCTTGTGCCACAAACCGCGGTTTTGACAGATATAACGATTCCTATGGGATCAAGAGAATAAAAGTGACGGATTCAGATATGACTAAACCGTTTCATTTTCAGGCGAAACTGTCCGGTTATTATAATTTGTTTCGCAAGGGGAAAAGCCCTGATTAGCAGGCCTGATATGATAATGCTTGCCCGGCGTGTTTTTTAAAAAACTCTTGCGAATAAATCGCGCGAGTTTTTTTATTTTGCAGAAGAGGTATTTTTATGAAACCGGAAACGCCTTATTATTTAATTGATGAAAAAGCGCTGTTGGCCAATCTGCGGACCATAGATTTTATCAGAAAAACCTCCGAAGCCAAATGCGTCTTAGCGCTTAAGTGTTTCGCGGCATGGAGTGTTTTTGAGTTGGTAAAGCGGCATATGGACGGAACCACGGCAAGCTCTCCTTATGAAGCGCGTTTAGGGCATGAGAAGTTCGGAAAAGAGGTCCATGTTTATTCCCCAGGCTATAAAAGGCGGGAAATACTTACGCTTGGAAACTTCGCGGATAAGATAATCTTCAATTCGGTGTCTCAACTTAAAGCGTTTTACCGTTACGCGGGCAAGGCCCAGCTTGGGCTTAGGATAAATCCGGGTGTGGGCTATTCCCATTTTGATCTTGCTGACCCGTCGCGTAAATACTGCCGGCTCGGCGTGTGTCTTAAGGAGCTTGTCCGCCGGGCACTGCCTTATATTGACGGGGTTATGTTTCATTTTAACTGTGAGAACGCCGACTTTAAAAATTTTCGTGCCAATATAGAATATATTGGAAATGAATATAAGGATATATTAAAATGTTGTAAATGGGTGAGTTTGGGCGGGGGTATTTATTTTACCCGAAAAGGTTATCCGGTTGGGGATTTTTGCCGGACAGTCAGGGATTTTGCCGGACATTTTAACACCCAGGTCTATCTTGAGCCGGGCGAGAGCGTGATAACGCGGTCGTCAGAACTTGTATGCACGGTGCTTGACGTGGTTCAAAATAGGACGTATACCGCTATCGTGGATGCCTCAACCGAGGCGCACATGCTTGACCTTTTGATATACCGTTCGGAGGCCAAAATAGATGCCGAAAAAAGGGGCGGGTATAAATATACGATAGCAGGGCGTTCATGCCTTGCCGGAGACATATTTGGTTCATATTGTTTTAAAAAACGCCTAAAACCCGGGGATACCATAAGGTTTAAAGACGCGGGCGGCTATACAATGGTCAAAAAAAATTGGTTTAATGGCCTGCAGATGCCCGCTATAGCGGTTAAAAGGCTTAACGGTAAGCTTGATATTGTGCGTAAGTTCGGTTATAAGGATTTCCTGAATAACTTGTCTTGATTGTTTTTTTAATTAAGGAGGCGCTGTGTAAATGAAGAAAAATGTGTTGATTGTTGGGGCCGGAGGGGTTGCCTATGCCGCGGCGCATAAGTGCGCGCAGAACAATGATATATTAGGCGATATTTGTATAGCATCAAGGACAAAGGCAAAATGCGACGCCATAATTGACAGTATTAAGAGAAAACACAGTATGAAGAACGCCTCCGGCAAGATATGTTCCAGGCAGATAGATGCCATGGACATAGCGCAGACAGTCAAGCTTATAAAAGAAACGGAATCCCGGATTGTCATAAACCTGGCGCAGGCATTCGTTAATATGTCGTTATTGGAAGCATGCATAAAATCAGGCGCGGCATATATTGACACGGCAATACATGAGGAGCCGGATAAAGTCTGCGAAAATCCCCCATGGTATGCTAATTATGAGTGGAAGCGAAAACCGCTTTGCAGTAAGCACGGGATAACCGCCGTCTTGGGCGCCGGCTTTGACCCGGGTGTTGTAAATGCTTATTGCGCTCTCGCGGTTAAACATTATTTTGACCGGAT
Organism: Candidatus Omnitrophota bacterium; assembly: GCA_028716165.1. Classification (NCBI taxonomy): domain Bacteria; kingdom Pseudomonadati; phylum Candidatus Omnitrophota; species Candidatus Omnitrophota bacterium. Next base: position 293,074 of record JAQUQI010000001.1, on the reverse strand, counting down.
AGATACAATAGACATACTTGATGTCAATGCCGGAAGCCACGGCAGGTATTTCGCGACGAATTTTGATCCCGAGATAAATTTCAGGGAATTCAAAAAAGTATGGGCATGGATAGGCGGTAAATGGGCCATGAAGGACGTTCATTCCATAAAGACAAGTTATGACTTTCCCGTTGTCGGGAAACAAAACGTATATCTAAACGGCCACGATGAGCTCCATTCGCTCTCAAAGAACATCAAGGCTGAAAGCATAAGGTTCTGGATGGGCTTTGGAGACCATTATTTAAATGTGTTTAATGTGTTGAAAAATTTAAGCCTCTTATCGGAAAAGCCTGTAAGGACAGCTGAAGGTATTGAGGTGGTCCCGCTTAAAGTGCTCAAGGCATTATTGCCTGACCCGCTGTCTCTTGCCCCGGATTATAAAGGAAAGACATGCATAGGCAATTTTATCAGAGGCAGTAAGGCCGGCAGGGAAAAAGAGATATTTATATATAATATATGCGATCATGAGCAATGTTATAGCGAAGTGGAATCCCAGGCCATTTCTTATACGGCAGGCGTTCCGCCTGCCGCGGCGTCTATTCTCATAGCAAAAGGGGCGTGGGATGCACGAAGCATGGTAAATATTGAAGAACTTGACCCCGACCCGTTCATATCGTTGCTGGATACCATGGGCCTTAAGACCGTAGTGGATGAGAATCCTCTGCCGCTTGATATTCCCGATGGGGCACTGCCCTGCAAAGACAGGCATGCTCTTCGCGTTTAATCTTTAGTTTGAAAATACTAATTATGATTTTTTATGTTGCCGTATGCGGGTTTTTATGTATAATGATGTAAGGAGTATTTTTTTACATAAAAAATATTGACAAAACCGAAAAATGCCTGTATAAATATGCATAATTTTATGCATGTATTTTGCCTGTTGCGGCCGAAGCCGCGGCAAAATAAGCGAAAAAGCCGTAACGGCAGCGGAACTTTGCCGAATATTTAAGGAGAAAAGCACGGGATGGAGAAAAAGACTTATGGCTATGAGCTTATCATGGATCTTTCGGATTGCGACCTTGGCGTAATTTCCTCAAAGAAAAAGCTTAAAGAATATGTTGATACGCTTTGCAAGCTGATCAAGATGAAGCAGTTTGGTAAAACGCTTATTCCTTATTTTGGCAGTAACGCGGCATATACAAAAGGCTATTCGCTGGTCCAGCTTATAGAAACCAGTTCAATAACCGGGCATTTTTCCGAATTTTGGAAAACGGCCTATATCAATATTTTTTCATGCCTTGAATATGACGAAAAAAAGGCAAGGGAATTTACGAAAGAATTTTTTAAGGCAAAAAAGGCTAGGTGCCGTTTTATCACCAGATAAAAGCCGAAGGTGGCATGCTTTTGAAACGGATAACCGTAAAATTTTTTTTGATTTTTTCCATACTTTTGTCAACAGCCGACGCTTACGCGGTAAGGCTGCCTAAAATATTTTCTTTTAAAGAAAAAAACGCGCTCTCCGAATGGCAGGAAAAGGTATTCAGGGGGCGCGTTCTTTATTCGGTTAAGGCCGACAGGGGCACGCAATACCTTAGGGCTTACAGCGATGATTCCGCCTCCGGCATTTTCTATGAGATCAAATTTAATCCGAAGCAGTATCCGATGATAAGCTGGCAGTGGACTGTCTTAAGGTTTCCTTCAATTGAGGAAAGCCCCTCCGTCGGCGCGAAAGGCGACAATTGGATTGAAAAAGATGATTATGCCGCGAGGGTGTATGTGATATTTCCGAAACTTTCTTTTAATCTTACCAAATGCCTGGAATATGTTTGGGACAGAAACCTGCCCGCAGGCACTATTATCACCAGCCCTTATTCGGAAAATATAAAACTTTTTGTAGTTGAATCCGGTTCCGGCAATGCCGGTAAGTGGATACATGTTGAGAGAAACATAGCAGAGGATTATAAAAAGGCTTTTGGCAAAGAACCCGGACGCGTAGGCGCTATAGCGATTATGACAGATACCGATAACACCCAAAGCACGGCGGAGGCTAATTATAGAGAGTTAAAAGTGGGGTATAAAAATGAAAAATAATGCGGCCAATACGAGAAAAATAAAGTTTATCAATACGCCGGTCCAGAACAAAACGCTATTGCTGGTTTTTGCCTCCGCCGTTATACCGATGGCGGTTGTCGTTATGTGCCTTTATTATCTTATATTCAATATGCTGGCATGGCAGATGGGCATACCGGAAATGGTAGCTTATAACCTTATACCGGTTGTCCGCAAGGTCAATATAATATTGCTTGTTTCATTGCCTGTTGTATTAATAGTTATATGGTTTGTCGCTCTTGAATTATCCCACAGAATAGCGGGCCCTATTTACAGGCTTGAAAAAGAATTAGATAGCATGATATCCGGGAAGAGCCAAGGCCCCATAAAGCTTCGGCCAAGAGACGAGCTTAAAGCTTTGGCGGATAAGATAAACAAGCTTGTAGGCAGGGCCAGATAGAGTATTATATACCCCGAAAGCTAGGAAAAGCCGTTTAGCACAAAAGTATTTTAGTTATTTGACCTTCTATCAGTCCGCTAAAAAAATAATTCTAATCAAACAGATCATTTATTTTTTTATTGATTTGCCCCGATAGCTCAATTGGATAGAGTAGTGGACTTCGAATCCAAAGGTTGCAGGTTCGATTCCTGCTCGGGGCACCAAGTTGGCGTTGTTAATCAAAATTTTCAGGCAGGAATCGAATAGAGCCCTGCAATAAAATGCGACGATAGGAGCATTTTAAGGGCGAATGGCCGACCCGAAACGAACGAAGTGAGTGAAGGGCGCCGATTCCTGCTCGGGGCACCAATTTTCCCGCACCAAAATTGTACCTTTTTGCATCAAAGAGCAATTCCGAGCATGATAAACGAAAATTTGCGTTGAAATTGTAGTGTTTTTATCGTATAATTAACAATAGACAAACCGTATAGGTTGTATATATCAATATATATATATTAATACATATGTACAATATCGTCAAGGTAAAATATGCTAGCAGATAATGTTAGGAAATTAAGAATAAAAAAAAGATTGGCTCAGGAAAAACTAGCCAGACTAGCAGATATTTCGACGGCGACCCTTGTAAAAATTGAATCAGGAGTAGCTAAAGAGCCTACGATAACTACTATTATGAAAATTGCCGATGCTTTAGGTGTTTCAATCGATGAATTAGTAGGAAGGAGCAAAAACTCGTTCAAAACGTTTAGATAAAAAACCGTGAATTATATTTTGATTATCGATGTGTTCAGGAAGGAATAAGCATGGCTGCATTTGAAGAAATTCAGAACAACTTAGATTCGACATTAGAGAAAGAGGTTAGAAACAGAACTTCTAGAGAATTACAGACGTTATTAGCAAACTCAAGCGTAGGTCATAGTCTAAAAGAAGCAATCAAGGCAGAATTGCAGATAAGACTTTTCAAAAATATAGATGATTTAAATACAACGATGTCTGGAGTGCAATTCTCGGTTAATACGTTAGAGGAAAGCCTCGATAAGCTAAATGCGTCTACCACTAAATACAATCATTGGCTCATATGCCTTTCAGTTATTATTGCTATACTAACTTTTGTATATACAACAGCAACCATCGGAATGCTAATTAAGATGTTTGCTAAATAGAGTCTAAAGTATTTGAAATTATGACGCGGCTTCTTATTTTGTATGACTCACAACAAATGTAAATTTTATATGTAAAATCTAATTTAAAAAAATGAATGACAAAAAAAATGTTTAGCTACCGTTAATCCAGAATTGGCAAAGGAGTGGCACCCTACTAAAAATAGACCATTGACCTTAGCCGACGTTGTTCCTGGAAGCCATAGAATAGTATGGTGGAAATGCGAAAAAGGTCATGAATGGCAAGCAAGAATAGACCGACGAAGTAATGGAAGTAATTGCCCTGCTTGCCGTAATTTTTTAAAAGATCGGATAGCGGTCGAACAATATAACAAAGAGGCGAAAAAATACCAGTAACAATTTTTTAATAAAGAAGGAGCAGTATATTTGTGGAAGGGCTAGAACTATTACGAAGATTACTTCAATACAATGAAAATGAATTATCATTTCAAGATAAAATATTACGTTTTGTTTTATCATGTGAAACCAAAAACCGTTTTATCCCGATAGCCAATACCTCAAACTTATTAAATAAGCTGTTACAATATGGATGTGAAAAATTATTGAAAAGGTCATCCGTATATTATAGGGCAAGAATCCATGACGAAATTCAGAATTATAATAATCGAAAGCCTTTAGATTGCAAGGGGGCACGACCTCTTGATGCTAAAAATAATTCCGGCGGCAGATTTAATCCGCCAGGTTTTTCATACCTTTATTTATCGGATACTGAAAAAACAGCAATATACGAGACTAAGCCGCACCCTTTTTACTATATAACAATATTTAAAGGGCAGTTAAAAAAAGGTGTAAAAATAATAGATTTTTCAGATTTTAATCCTAATTTGAATTTGGCGTTAGTATCCCTTTCTTCAAAACAGATAGAAGAAAATAAAGTAAAAATTTTTGTTACATTTTTGCTTTCGCGGCCTATTATACTAAGCATGGGTAGCGTACTATATCCTCCAACCCAATATATCGCTGATTTTATTAAATCAAAAGGTTACGATGGCATTTGCTTTAGAAGCTCTTTGGGTATTGAGGGCAGAAATTTTGTTTTATTTGATGCAGATGTCGTTGATTTTAAAAATTGTGAACGCAAGGTTATACAGGTCGAATCTGTAAAGATTGATTTTAAGATTGTGTAGGCTCATGCACTGTCCGTCAGATTAAAATTGCTCTTTGATGCAAAAAGGTACAATTTTGGTGCGGGCGTGAGTGCCGAGAGGGTTTGATTATATAGATTGCTTCGCCCCTTTGGGGCTCACAATGACGGTTTCTTCAGGGGTTCCCCTGAAGAACGTTCGAACTTCAGCCGCTATGCAGCACCAAGTTGGCATTGTTAATCAAAATTTTCAGGCAGGAATCGAATAGAGCCCTGCAATAAAATGCGACAGAGAGCATTTTAAGGGCGAATGGCCGACCCGAAACGAACGAAGTGAGTGAAGGGCGCCGATTCCTGCTCGGGGCACCAAATTGGCATTGTTAGTCAAAATTATAGACTTTTATAATTGACACTTAATACGACTTTATGCTAATATATAACTCATTTAACAGCCGTAATTACTAAAAAAGTTTGGGCAGGATTAGCCCGCATAGCTCAGTTGGTAGAGCAGCACCCTCTTAAGGTGACGGTCCAAGGTTCGAGTCCTTGTGCGGGTACCAGGTTTGTAAAAAGGTTTTAAAACAGGCCTGCGATAATGCGCGGCCCGAAGATAAATTAAGGTATCAGGCCTTAAAACAGTCCATTAGTTTTTAATGTTTCGCGAATTATTAGTATTAAGTTTTTATATCGGCAGGGAAAAGCCATTTGCCCGCAGGCGGATGTGGCGGAACTGGCAGACGCGCTAGACTTAGGATCTAGTGGGGTAACTCGTGGGGGTTCAACTCCCTCCATCCGCACCATTCCTTTTGTTTGCGGCAGTATTTGTTCATATATTTGCTTTTTTAGCTTTAAACCTTTTTCGCGGCAGATTGACTTTATTTTCTTTTTAACAGATACCAGCGGGTGTAGCTCAGTTGGTAGAGCATCACGTTGCCAACGTGATTGTCGTCGGTTCGAGCCCGATCACCCGCTCCATGAATTTTAATATTGAGTATATCTTAAATATGCGTTCAGGCAGAATTTTTAAAGAGGAGACAGAGAGCAGTATGAAAATTATTGATATCTTAGACAAAAACGCTATCAAGTGGGACCTGAAATCTGTAAAGAAAATAGATGTCATAAATGAATTAGTAGAACTCTTACCCGCAGGCTATTCCGCCAAGGACAAAGCGTCTTTGGTTGAGACGCTGATGAACCGTGAGGCCCTGGGTTCTACAGGTATAGGCCAGGGGATTGGGATCCCTCACGCGAAATCCAAATGCGTCAAGGAGCTTGTCGCGGTATTGGGTGTTTCAAAAGCCGGGGCCGATTTTGATTCGTTGGACGGAGAGCCGACCCATATATTCATGCTCTTGATTGCCCCTGAAGATGCCGCCGGACCCCACCTTAAAGCTTTGGCAAAGATATCCCGCATGCTCAAAGATAAATTCGTAAGAGATTCTCTTATCGCGGCAAAAGATGAGAAGGCCGTATTCAACATAATAGCCCAGGAAGACAGAAAGTCCTGAAAAGTGGGCAAAAAAATAAAATTCAAAAAAAAATTATCCCAGCTTTTAAAGCCTTTTAAATGGCTTTACCCTGGTATGGGTGTCAAGCGTTGGCTGTCTGTATCTTTTGTCGGTATTATTTTTATCGTGGCAGGCGGCCAGTTCCTTTCAGGGCCTACTAATCTATTCAGGGCTGTTGGCGTCACCTATATGTTCATTGGCATGATGATCATATTTTTCGGGGTAAAAAGGGTCATCTTTATTTTTCTCGGAGTTGTTTCTCCGCAAAGACAGGAAGAGCTGGTAGACCTTCTATATCAGAAAAAGCACCTTGAACGCGGATTGAGGATAGTTGCCATCGGGGGAGGCACAGGGCTTTCCGTTCTACTGCAGGGGTTAAAGCAATATACGAGTAACCTTACCGCAATCGTGACCGTGGCTGATGATGGAGGCTCGTCAGGCAAGCTAAGAGAGGATTTTGGTATTCTGCCGCCCGGAGACATCAGAAATTGCCTGGTAGCCCTGGCTGATACAAGCCCTTTAATGGAAGAACTTTTTCAATACCGGTTTGAAGGAGAGTCAACCCTGGGTGGGCATAATTTCGGCAATATTTTCATATTAGCTCTCTCAAGAGTCACAAAGGATTTTGGAGAGGCCGTACAGGCCGCAAGCAAGATACTCGCTATAAGGGGACGGGTCTTGCCGTCAACCTTATCCAAGGTTAGGCTGGCAGCTGATCTTGAAGACGGTACAAAAGCTATGGGCGAGTCAAATATTACAAGGAGAAAAAATAAAAGCCCTATCAAGAGATTATATCTTGATCCCGCGAATTGCCAGCCGACAGAAAGCGCCTTGGAGGCTATAGCGGGTGCCGACGCGGTTGTGCTGGGCCCGGGTAGTCTTTACACGAGCATTATGCCTAATCTGCTTGTAGAGCCCATAGCCAGAGCGGTAAATAATTCGCCGGCGATAAAACTGTATGTTTGTAATGTTATGACACAGCCCGGCGAGACAACAAATTTTAAGTCAAGCGACCATATAAAAGCTCTATTGGCCAACACAAGATTAGAAAAGATTGATTACGCTATTATTAATATTTCCAATATACCAAAGGCGGTTGAACAGCGTTATAAATCAGGCAACGCCTGCAGGGTTGAAGCCGATCTTGACAGGATAAAGGAATTGGGCGTTATACCGATAGAGGATAGTTTCATGACTGTAAGCGGCCTGCGTGATATGGAGTATCTAAGGCATAATCCCAGGAGGCTGGCAAAATCCATAGTAGATATTATTTCTATTGCCAAATCGGAAGCCGCGCATAGGTAATACGGGACTTAGAAAATGGAACTTAAGACAGTAACAAAAGATATTATGATCAAAAGCAAGCAGGGTTTGCATGCCAGGCCCGCCGCTTTTTTTGTTCAGATAGCCAATAAGTTTGACAGCGACATATCCATTATTAAAGACGGACAGGAAGTAAACGGTAAATCAATAATGGGAATTCTAATGTTGGCGGCCGAACGAGGCGCGTCAGTGTGCTTAAAGGCTGTCGGCGTAGATGCCGAAGCCGCCGTATTGGAACTTGAAAAGGTCTTGATTAGCGACAGGGATGATTATCATGAACAAAAATAATCTCTTGCGGAAAGGAAAAGCGTTATATGTTTAAAGGAATTCCCGCTTCTCCCGGCATAGCGATAGGCAAGGTCTACCTTTATAACAGCGAGGATATACAGGTTCCAAAGGTTAAGATCAGGGTATCGGATATCCCGTCTGAAATAACCAGGTTTGAAGAAGCGCTTATAAAAACGCGCTCGGAACTTATAACTATACGCAACAATATTTCTACGGAAATGAGCACCAAGCACGGCGCAATATTCAATGCCCATCTGCTTGTGCTTGAAGACAGGACGATAATAGATGAGGTAATAAGCCGTTTGAGGGACCAGAAATATAATGTTGAATACGTGTTTGAGGATGTTTTGCGTAAATACATAGACGCTTTCCAAAAAATGGATGACGAGTATTTAAGAGAGCGCATAACCGACATAGAAGATGTGGGAAAGAGGCTCTTGAGAAACCTGCTTGGGAAGAAAAAACAGGCCTTGCTTGATATTCCTCCGAAATCCATTGTCGTAGCTTACGATTTGGCCCCGAGCGATACGGCTACAATGCACAGGAGGCATATAGTCGGTTTTGTAACGGATATAGGAGGCAAGACATCGCATACGGCCATTATGGCAAAATCTCTTGAGATACCTGCCGTGGTTGGGCTTGAGAATATTACGGAAAACGTTAAAAATGGCGATACCCTTATTATTGACGGGACCACCGGCCATGTTTACCTGAACCCGGCAAGGGCTGTTGTTACCCAGTATCTTAAAGAGCAAAAGAAGCTTATAAAATTTGACAAAGAGCTTCAGGACATCAGGTGCCTGCCCGCCCAGACAATTGACGGGCACAGGGTTGAATTGGCCGCCAATATAGAATTACCGGATGAAGTGCCCGCGATAATCGCCCACGGCGCGGAAGGCATAGGGCTCTACAGGACGGAATATTTTTATATGAACCGCGCGGGTTTGCCTACCGAGGAAGAACACTACCAGGCGTATAGGGCTGTTATAGATAAGGTAAAACCAAATACGCTGACGATACGCAGTCTTGATCTCGGCGGGGACAAATTTTTGTCACAGCTTGATGTGCCGAAAGAAATGAACCCTTTTTTGGGCTGGCGCGCTATACGTTTAAGTCTGGCAAAGCCTGAATTGTTCAAGGTGCAATTACGGGCGGTGTTGCGCGCTTCGGCGCATGGAAAACTTAGGCTGATGTATCCTATGATATCGGGAGTGGAAGAACTTGAGGCCGCCAACAAATGCCTTGACGAAGCCAGGCAGGAGTTAAGGGCAAAAAAAATCCCGTTTGGCAGGGATATGGAAGTTGGTGTGATGATAGAGGTCCCATCCGCCGCCATTATCGCCGATATACTTGCCAGCAGGGTGGATTTTTTTAGTATAGGTACCAATGATCTTATACAGTATTCCCTGGCCGTTGACAGGGTCAATGAAAAGATAGCCTATCTTTATGAACCGGCGCATCCCGCGGTTTTGCGCCTTCTGAAAAATATTATTGACGCCGGCCATGCCAAGGGTATATGGGTAGGCATGTGCGGTGAAATGGCGGGCGAGTTAAAATACGCGCCGTTATTGCTCGGTTTGGGACTTGACGAATTTAGTGTTCCGCCGCCCAGCCTTTTGAAGATAAAAAGGATTATACGTTCTGTGAAGTATGAAGATGCCAAGAACCTTGTCTTGCGCGCCCTTGAACTTTCAACGGGCAAAGAGGTGGAAGCGCTTGTTTCCAAGCGGTTTAGAGACATAGTCTATGGGGTTGCGTGATCATGAAAGCGATAATATTGGCGGCAGGATATGCTACAAGGCTTTGGCCCCTTACGTTGGATTGCCCTAAGCCTTTATTGCCTGTTGGCGGGAAACCGATCATAGAGCACATAATTAAGAAGATAAGCCGGATAAGCGGCCTGTCTGATATATATGTTGTTTCCAACGCGAAATTTTTTAATGCCTTTACCGCCTGGGCGCGCGATTACAGGTGCGGCAGGCGTATCCATATAATTGATGACGGCGTGGAAGAGCTTGACCAGAGAAAAGGTTCTATAGGAGACATAATCGTTGCCATTAACAAAAAAAAGATAGACACCGATATATTGGTTGTGGCGGGCGACAACCTGTTTGATTTCAGCCTGAATGACTTTATCAGAAAATCCAAGCTGCGCCCGCAGGGCGTGTGGGTGGGTCTTTTTGATGTCGGGAGTAAAAATATCGCCAAAAATTACGGCGTAGTGGAACTTAATAAAGATTCAAGCATAGCATCGTTTGAAGAAAAGCCTGCCAGGCCCAAGTCAACACTGGCGGCCATGTGCCTTTATTATTTTCCAAAAGACAAGATACGGATGCTGAAGAAATATAAGGCCGGCAATAATCCGCTGGATCTGGCGGGTTCTTTCATAAAATGGCTTGTTGAGCGGGAAACTGTTTACGGCCGCGTATTCAAGGGCAAGTGGTTTGACATAGGCGATAAAAAGTTTTTAAACAAAGCCCGGGCCATGAAATGGTAGCAAGCAAAACCGCAGAGATCATTCACGTTGTTAATAGCGTCTGTTAAAAAAAAGGAGAAGGCAAATTGAAGAGAGAAAAACATCTTTTTACGTCCGAATCTGTAACCGAAGGGCATCCGGACAAGATATGCGATCAGATATCCGATTCCGTATTGGACGCGATTTACGATAAAGACCCCAATGGCAGGGTTGCCTGCGAGGCAATGGTGACCACGGGCCTTGCCTTTATTGCCGGAGAGATAACAACTTCATGTTATATTGACATACCAAAGATAGTCCGCCAGACCATAAAAGATATAGGATATACTGATGCCGCGTATGGTTTTGATTACCATACGTGCGGCGTTATAACGGCTGTCCAGGAGCAGTCTCCCGATATAGCCTTAGGCGTTGATACGGGCGGCGCGGGTGACCAGGGCATGATGTTCGGTTACGCTACCGATGAGACCAAAGAGATGATGCCTCTTCCGATTAGCTTGGCTCATAAATTGACACGCAGGCTTGCGGATGTGCGTAAAAAGGCCATATTGAAATATTTAAGGCCTGACGGAAAAAGCCAGGTGACCGTGGAATACGATGACAAAGGCCCCAAAAGGATTGACGCGATAGTTATCAGCGCTCATCATGACCATAAGGCTAAAATGCAGGACATAAAAAAGGACATAAAAAAATATGTTATTGACCCTGCCGCGCCCAAAGACATGGTAGATAAGAATACGCTGATATATATAAACCCGACGGGCAGGTTTGAGGTAGGCGGGCCGCAGGGGGACACGGGGGTCACGGGCAGAAAAATCATAGTGGATACTTATGGCGGAGTAGGCAGCCACGGAGGCGGGGCTTTTTCAGGCAAAGACCCCAGCAAAGTGGACCGTTCGGCGTCGTATATGGCCCGTTATATGGCGAAAAATATCGTAGCCGCAAGGCTGGCAAAAAAATGCGAGATACAGATAGCCTATGCCATTGGAGTCGCGGAACCTGTAAGCCTTAACGTCAACAGCAAAGGCACGGGCAGGATAAGCGATCAAAAGCTTCAGAAACTTTTATGGGAAAATTTTGACCTCACTCCAAGAGGTATTATAGACTGCCTAAAACTAAGAAGGCCGATTTACAAGGAAACAGCCGCTTACGGACATTTCGGCAGGCCGTGTTTTACATGGGAAGATACCGACAAGTCCGGTTTGCTTGCCGAAAAGGCCAAGAGGATATAAAAACTACATAATAAAACGAAAAAGGTGAGGTTAGTATGAAATATGATATAAAAAATATCAAGCTTGCCGGCCAAGGCAGGTTAAGAATTGAGTGGGCGGCTAAAGACATGCCCGTGTTGAATCTGATAAGAGACCGGTTTGTAAAGGAAAAACCCCTCAAGGGTATAAAACTTAGCTGCTGCCTTCATGTCACCACCGAGACGGCCAATCTTGCCATAACGTTAAAGGCGGCAGGCGCTCATGTCGCCTTGTGCGCGTCCAATCCGCTAAGCACGCAGGACGACGTCGCGGCATCGCTTGTGAAAGACCACGGTATCCAGGTATTCGCGATAAAAGGAGAAGACAACAAGACGTATTATAAGCATGTCAATTCCGTTCTTGATATACGCCCCAGCCTGACAATGGATGACGGCGCTGACCTGGTTTCAGCCCTGCATAAAGAACGCAAAGATCTTGCCAAAAATGTCATGGCAGGCACGGAAGAAACGACAACCGGTGTTATAAGATTAAGGGCCCTTCAGGACAAAGGACTCCTGCTTTTTCCGGTAATCGCGGTTAACGACGCGCAGACCAAGCATCTTTTTGATAATCGTTACGGCACGGGCCAGTCAACAATAGACGGCATATTAAGGGCCACAAACAAGCTTTTAGCTGGTTGCGTGTTTATTGTCTGCGGTTACGGCTGGTGCGGCAGAGGCGTGGCTATGCGCGCCCGTGGCGCGGGAGCTAATGTGATTGTTACGGAGATAGACCCTTTAAGGGCGCTGGAGGCGGCCATGGACGGTTACAGGGTTATGCCTATTAAGGATGCCGCTAAAATAGGAGATATATTCATTACCCTTACCGGCAACACGACGGTCATAGGCCGGGAACATTTTATGCTGATGAAAAGCGGCGCTATCGTGGCAAACTCCGGGCATTTTAATGTAGAACTTGACATCTCCGCCTTGAGAAGCTGTTCAAAAAATATAAGGCATATCAGAACGTCAATGGAAGAATATACTTTAAAAAATGGCAAGAAGATATACTTGCTTGGCGAAGGCCGGCTTATCAATCTTGCCAGCGCCGAAGGCCATCCTGCCAGTGTTATGGATATGAGTTTTGCCAATCAGGCGCTTTCCGCCGAATACGCCGCGAAAGAATCCGGCAATTTGCGAAAACAGGTATACGCAGTGCCTAAACATATTGACGAGCGCATAGCCTTTTTGAAGTTAAAGTCAATGGGCATTCGTATTGATACGTTAAGCGCCCGGCAAAGGCAGTATCTTAAAAGCTGGGAACTTGGGACATGAAGATAGACTATTACCTTAGGCAGATGGCCGACAGGGGGGCATCGGATTTGTATTTTAAAACAGGTAATACGCCTGTTTTGAGAATAGACGATGCCTTATTTTTTTTGCCCGGTGAAAAACTCAATGCCTCCGATATAGATAGTATAATCGGTTCGGTTTTAACGCAGGAACAGAGAAACCGGTTTGATTCTGATAAGGAATTTGACGGGGCGCGCAGTGTCCCCGATACCGGCAGGTTTCGTTTTAATATTTATATGCAGCGCGGAACGCCGGCCGTAACCTTCCGTCATATTAAGGCCGAAATACCCTCGTTAAAAAGCCTGAACCTGCCTGTTGATGTCCTGCAAAACCTTGCCTGCCAAAAGAGGGGCCTTGTTTTGGTCACCGGCTATGCAGGGTGCGGAAAATCAACCGCTATCGCGTCTATGATAGATTATGTCAATGAAAATTTCAACAAGCATATTATTACGGTTGAAGACCCCGTTGAATTTATTCACGAAGATAAAAAATCCATAATATCCCAAAGAGAGATAGGTCCAGATACCGTGGATTTTAACCATGCCCTGCGCCATATAATAAGGCAAAGCCCTGATATAATAGTAATCGGAGAAATGCGGGATGCCGTTACAATGCAGACAGCTATTATGGCTGCAGAAACAGGGCATCTGGTTTTCAGCAGTCTCCATACCGTTGACGCGGCGCAGACAGTGGACAGGATCATGGATTTTTTTCCGGTTTATGCCCACGCCCAGGTCCGCACGCAGTTAAGCGGGCTTTTGAAGGGCATTATATCCATGAGGCTTGTCCCCAGAAGCGATGGCCCGGGCAGGGTGCCGGCATGCGAGATAATGCTGTTAACGCCCACTATAAAGAAATGCATTGCCAAGAGTGAATCGGGCCAACTTGCCTCTCTTATACAAGAAGGCGCTATTTTTGGGATGTGTTCATTTAACCAATCTCTTACCGCGTGGCTTAAAAAATCCGTTATAAGCCGAGAGTCGGCACTGGCCTATGCCTCTAATCCGGAGGAACTGGCCCTTCAGTTAAAGAATATCATGCCCGGGGGCGGAGCGCACGCCCGGTAAACGCTTGTTAGTGTATTGAACGGGATTTACCGTATATGATAAGGAGATCAAATGGTTAATATTGATATTAAGGATTTATTGAGATATGCCGTTGAAAAAGACGCTTCCGATCTACACCTGACTGAAGCCCTGCCCCCCACGCTAAGGATAGACGGTATTTTACAGCATACCTCATATCCGGCCTTATCAAGAGAAGACTGCAAAAGGATTATATATTCCATTCTAAACGATAATCAAAAGGTGAGGTTTGAGACCGAACTTGAATTAGATTTTTCCATATACGTGCCTGACCTTTCAAGGTTTAGGGTAAATGTTCATATGCAAAGAGGCAGTATAGAGGCTGCCTTTAGGGTCATACCTTCAAAAATCAAGACCATAGAAGAACTCGGTTTGCCGGCTATTGTTGCCGACCTTGCTCTAAGGCCCAATGGCCTGGTCCTGGCTACAGGCCCTACCGGTATGGGCAAGAGCACTACTCTGGCGGCCATGGTTGACCTGATTAACACACAGAAACAGGCCCTTATAGTAAGTATTGAAGACCCTATTGAGTATGTGCACAGGAACAATAAAAGTATAATTAAGCAAAGAGAGGTAGGCTCTGATACAAAAAGTTTTGCCAACGCGTTAAAGCACGCCTTGCGCCAGGACCCTGATGTTATATTAGTCGGAGAGATGAGGGATCTGGAGACTATATCCACTGCTATCACTGCCGCCGAGACAGGCCATCTCGTGTTGAGCACTTTGCATACTCCCGACGCGCCCCAGACAATAGACCGGTTGATAGATATATTTCCGCCCCATCAGCAGAAGCAGATAATGATACAGCTCGCCGGTTCTCTGCAGGGCGTGATATGCCAACAACTTTTACCCAAGAGGAGCGGTAATGGAAGAGTTGTTGCCTGTGAGATAATGACGGCCACATCCGCCGTAAGAAGCCTTATACGTGAACAAAAGACCGAGCAGCTGCCTACCGTTATCCAGACCAGCGCCAGAAGCGGTATGATAACGATGGACAAGACCCTTAAGATGCTTTATGAGGCGTCGCTAATTGATGAAGAGACTTTTAAAAGCAGGTTAAAGGACAAAGGGGACCTTGATAAAATATGAGTAAATTGAAAAGGCTGGCTTTTTTAACAAGCGGCGGAGATTGCGCCGGTATGAACAGCGCCATAAGGAGTATTACAAGGACGGCTTTGTATTATGGTATCAAGCCGTTCGCGGTAATGCGGGGATATGACGGCCTTATCAAGGGCGATTTCGTGGAATTTAACAGGCGCTCCGTAAGCAGTATAATAAACCTGGGAGGCACTATAATCAAAACAGCGCGTTCAGGCGAATTTATGACCAAAAAAGGCCGTGAAAAAGCTGTTAAATTTTTAAAAAATTATGATATAAACGCTCTTATTGTTATAGGAGGAAACGGTTCATTCCAGGGCGCGCACGCCTTATGCCTTGAATCAGATATACGTTGTATAGGCGTGCCCGGAACAATAGACAATGATATTAACGGGACGGATTTTACCATAGGTTCGCTTACCGCTGTTGGCGTTGCCCTTGACGCTATAGATAAGATACGGGACACGGCTACAAGCCTTGAAAGGATATTTGTCGTAGAGGTTATGGGCCGCGATAGCGGGTATATAGCTATGCGGGTCGCGATTGCCGGCGGCGCCGAAGACGTTCTCCTGCCCGAATCAAAGCCTGATATAACAGCCATATGTTCCGAGATAAAGGCCGCGCGCAAAAAAGGCAAGGTAAGCTGGATACTTGTTGTTGCTGAAGGCGCCGGACATGGGCATAAGGTGGCAAAAACCATAGAGCGGCTGACAGGATATGAGGCAAGGGTAACAGTGCTGGGGCATATACAGAGAGGGGGCGCTCCGAATGCTATTGACAGGATACTTGCCTCAAGGCTCGGTTCGGCGGCAGTAACATCATTGATTGAGGGAGCAAGCGACAAGATGGTCGGCATTGTCTCCAACAAAATAGTTCTTACCGATTTCGCTATTGCCTGTGAAAAAAAGAAAGACTCGGAAGATAACCTATACCGTCTTTTAAAAATATTAGAGGCTTGATACGCCTTTAATGCGTAAAACTTTTCCGAAAGCTGTTCCGCGAACTTCGCCCTTAAAAAATCCTATCTAAACTCCATGTCTTTTTAAAAGCCTGAAAGCTAAGAGTGTAAACAGTATATTTGGCAGATGAGCGGCGGCAAAAGGCGGCAAGAGGCCGCCTTTACCTATCGCAAGAGCAATATAAATGGAACCGTAGTAAAGCAGTCCGATAAATATACTTATGCCGATACCCGACATGGCCCCGCCCCTTTTTGTTGACAGCGCGAAAGGCATGCCTAACAACATAATGATAAAGGATATAAACGGCATAGCTGTCTTAAAGTAGAGTTCGGTTTTCATGCTGTTAAGTATTTTTGAGTTGGAGCCGGACATTTCAGTGATATGTTTTTTTAGTTCCCTGTAGTTCATATATCCCGCCCGAAATTCAAATCTATGCAATTGTTCGGGTGTTTCAGTAAAATCTATGCTTTTTTGCGCGAAAACAAGCGGGTTGCCGGCTGTTTTTCCCAAGGCGTTAAATCTGTATATCACGCAGTCATAAAATACCCATGCCCCGTCTTTCCATAAGGCTCTCGCGGCCAGTATCTTTCTGCGTATCTTAAGGTTATTGTCCCGCTCAATAATAATTATCCCCGACATGCTGTTACTGTCAACGTTAAGTTCCTGGGCGTAAATAAGATGATTATTTTTACCATAATATGTCAGATTTTTTACAAGGGAAAGTTTTTTTGAATTACCCGACCCTGATTTTATGTATTCCGATTTGATCTTTTCGGCCCTGACGGCCCCGTCAGGGACAACGGTTTCGTTCATTAAAAAGTTTAACAGGCCGAGCAGTGCCGATATGATAAATACGGGAAGCAGTAATTGCCTTACGCTGATACCACAGGCCTTGGCGGCGGTCAGTTCATTGTTCTTGTTGAATACGCTTAGCATATATACCACGGCCAGAAGAGAGGCTATCGGCAAAGTCTGCACGAAAATAGCCGGAATAAACGAGCCGTAATACTGGAGCAATATCGGTATGGGCACCTTATTGCGCAGTATGTCCTCAAGGTTGGCAAATACGTCGGCGACAACGTAGAGGAATATAAAAAGGAAAAGGCAATAGACGAGCGGAAGCATGAAATTTTTTGTGAAATATCTATCAAATATTTTCATTTTGACCGGATCCGCGGGCCCGACTTTCGCCGCTTTTATTGTTCAATAATACGCGATGTTAATATCAAACCCGTGACAAGGTAGACAAGGTTTGCCGCCCACACTCCCATTATGGGCGGTATTATACCGCGTAACGCTAATGCCATGCCGCCGAACAGCATGAAATAATACAATACCAGTATAATCAGGCTGATAGCGAAGCCGATTGATTTTTCGCGCCTTTTGGTGTTTATTGCCAGCGGTAATGCTACCAGGGTGAAAACAAAACTTGAGAATGCCATGGAGATCTTTCTGTGTATCTCGGTGAGCCTTTCGTTTGTGTTGGTCCTGATATATTCAGGGCTTTTGCCCGATGATTTTAATTTTGCTATGTCTTCTTTTAATTCTTTGATAGTCATTGATTTTGGTTTTTTTTCAATGCTATCCGGCGATATGCTTTTTTCCGCGTTAAGTGTCATGTCATAAGTCCCGAAATTCAGTTTATAGAATACGCTTGGGTCGTCGGGATTCGGCTCATCAACTGAACCGTTTGACAGCCTTAATGTTATCATGCCCCTGCCCGGGTGGAGAATAAATTCCCCGCTTTCCGCGATTATTGTCCGCGCCGGCCCTTTTTCTTGCAGATGATAGATGAGAACGCCGTCAAGTTTATTGCCTTCAATCCTGTCAATTCTTACTATATAGCCTTTGAATGTCTTGATAAACACGCCGGGTTCAAGATATGCCGTCGGGTTTTTCAGGGCAACGCCCTTGACCAATTTATAAGAAGCGTAATGTGAAGCGGGCAAGACCGTGTTGTTTAAATAGACGGAGGCGAGGCTTATGATAAAAGCGATAATTATAACCGGAAGACCTATTTTGTAAAGGCTGATACCGCTTGCTTTCATCGCGATCACTTCGTTATCGGACGCGAGCCTGCTGAAACAGACCATCGTTGCCGTCAAAAGGGCCATCGGTATCGTGTAGCTTAATATATAGGGAGTAAGGTAAAGGAATAGTTTCATGATGTCTGATACATCAACCCCTTTATTTATCATCAGATCAGCGAGCTTGAATATATTGCCTATAAGCAGGACAAAGGTGAAAACCGCCAGGGAACCGGCCAAAGGGAAGAACAGCTCTTTTAATATATAATTTCTTAATATTCTCATCGTGTTATCGGGCCTATTAAATGCCGCGCGCCAAAGTCATGGCAAACACCGCGCCCGAACCTCCTGTTTTCAGGGCTTTGGCGCATTCGTTTATCGTGGAACCTGTAGTGAACACATCATCAATTATCATAACGCGTTTATCCCGTATATCTATCTGTTTTCGGCAGGAAAAGGCGTCTTTCACATTGGTCAGCCTTTGCGCCCTCCTAAGGCCTGCCTGCGCGTTTGTCGCAAAGTTCTTTTTAAGAGCGTTTTTATAGGCGATATCCGTTTTTTTTGACAGGCCTTTTGCGAGTATTTCCGATTGGTTAAATCCCCTTACCCTTTCATCCGGGCCGAGCATAGGAACGGATATTATAGTCTCTATCCCCTTATCCGCCATCTTCGCCGCAAAAAGGCCGTGCAGAAGCTGGACAAAAGCGCGTTTCAGGAAAAGTTTTTTTTCATATTTAAATTTATGTATCAGTTCCCTGACCAGCCCGTCGTAAATACAGCAGTGGCAGGTCTTTTCTAAAAAAGGATAAACGTTGTCCGCGGGGCAGTATCCGTCAGAGAAGGGTGTAAGTTTTTCAAGGCATTTTCGGCAAAGAAAAAGGTCGTTGTCGTATCCAAGGGGCTCGCCGCACCCTTGGCAGTAAACGGGGAAAATCAAATTCAATACGGCTTTGGATATGTCCAGGAAGGTATGCGTCATATCCAAATAATACCATCAAATGCTTCTGTTGTCAACGAAGCTTTACCCCTTAAACCCCTGGAGAAAAAAATAAAATATTTCTTGCATATATTTTATTTTTCCATATAATAATGTTAACTTTCCTATTACATCAACAAATACTAATAACAGAAAGGGGTAGGTCCATGGCTTTTATTTCATCCAAGGAAATGTTCCAAAAGGCCTTAAAGGGCGGTTATGCTGTAGGCGCTTTCAATGTCAATAATATGGAGATAGTCCAGGGCATCACCGAAGCTATCAAAGAAAAGAAGGCGCCTGTCATATTACAGGTATCAGCCGGAGCCCGTAAGTACGCAAAACATGCTTATCTTTTGCACCTTATAGAAGCGGCCATGGAGGATACTGGGCTTGATATAGTGCTCCATCTTGACCATGGGGAAGATTTTGAAATATGCAAGGCCTGCATAGACGGCGGATTCACGTCTGTCATGATAGACGGTTCAAAGCACCCCCTTGAGGAAAATATCCGCCTTACAAAACAAGTTGTTGATTACGCCCATCGTAAAGGTGTGGTGGTTGAGGCGGAGCTTGGCAGGCTCAAGGGTATAGAGGACAATATATCCGTATCTGAAAAGGAAGCAATATTGACAGACCCCAAAGAGGCGGTAAGGATAGTTAAAGAAACAGGCTGTGATTCTCTTGCCATTGCGATAGGGACAAGCCATGGCGCTTACAAATTTAGCGGCGAGCCAAAATTGTATTTTGACAGGCTTAAAGAAATACAGGATGCCCTGCCCGGATACCCTCTTGTTCTCCACGGAGCTTCAAGCGTATTGCCTGAACTGGTGGAGATATGCAATCAACATGGAGGCAAATTGCCCGGCGCTAAAGGGGTCCCGGAGCCGGCGATAACCAAGGCATCCGGCATGAATGTATGCAAGGTCAATATTGACACAGACCTTAGACTGGCAATGACTGCCACAATACGCTCCGAGTTTGACCGCAACCCCGCTAATTTTGATCCCAGAAATTACCTGGGCCCCGCGCGTGAAGCGATAAAGAAGGTTGTTGCCCACAAGATTGACATACTTGGCTGTGCCAACAAGGCATAATGTATGGCCAAACCTTATATATCAAAATATATAGAAGACACATATATAGAAATGATATTAAGGTTTGCTATAGCCGCGGAATATAAAGACAATGAAATAGGAAGCCATATTATCAGGGTAAGCGATTATTCCACGGCCATAGCAAGGGCATTGAATTTTTCTTCAAAGAAACTCAAGGTCATCAGATTTGCTTCCATAATGCATGATATCGGCAAAATAGGTGTTTCAAGCGATATACTCCGCAAAAAAGACATAACCGCCCAGGATTATGATAAAATAAAAGAGCATACCAGGATAGGCGGCAGGATATTCGCGGGCTCTCTTTCACCGGTCCTTCAGGCGGCAGGCGAGATAGCGCTTTATCATCATGAATGGTTTAACGGCAGTGGTTATCCTTTCGGCCTGCGCGGCAAACAAATACCTTTATACGCGAGAATAGTCACTCTTGCAGACGCGTTTGACGCCATAGTTTCGGAAAGGCCTTATAAAAAGCCGGAGACCATGGATTATGCCATAGAGGCTATAAAGAAAAGAAGCGGGAGCCAGTTTGATCCAGGCATGGTAGACGTATTTTCCAGGATTATACCATCCATAAAAGACATATTAAAAGCCGCCAATACTATAGATAATTTTTTAAAAGAGAATAAAAGGTTCCTTAAGGCCCTTTAGAAAGAAGGTTTATGCTCAAAGAACTTGTGTTCGGTATATTTGGGGGTTTAGGTCTTTTTGTATATGGTATACATATCATGGGAGACGGCCTTCAGAGGGTCGCGGGTGATAAATTTCGCAATGTCTTAAAAGCGCTTACTTCAAACCCGTTTAAGGGTATGCTGGTCGGCACAGGCATTACCGCCTTGATACAAAGCTCCAGCGCCACGACAGTATTGGTGGTCGGTTTCGTCAACGCCGGGCTTATGACTCTCTCGCAGTCTTTGGGCGTTATATTTGGGGCCAATATCGGCACTACGATAACGGCACAAATCATTGCCTTTAAACTAACAGATTACGCCCTGCCTATTATCGGTATAGGCATGGTACTTTATGTTTTTACCAGGAAAAGATTCTGGCGGTTCTTAGGTCTTTTTTGCCTTGGTTTTGGCATATTGTTTTTGGGCCTTAAGATCATGACAAGCGTTGTAGGGCCTTTCGCGAACAGCCCCATGGTAACGAATGCCTTCATGCTCATAAACGGAAGGGTCCTATATGGCGTATTGACCGGATTGGTTGTGACAGCTGTCTTGCAAAGCTCAAGCGTTACAGTCGGCATTATTTTAGGTCTTGCCTCGGTAGGGCTCTTGAGCGTGGAGGGCGCTATCCCTATCATACTCGGCGCCAATATAGGCACTTGTGTCACAGTCATAATAGCTTCTATCGGCACCAATATCGCCTCAAAGAGGACTGCCGCCGCGCATCTTCTTTATAATATTATCGGAGCTTTGATTTTTCTTATTGTGCTTGGGCCTTTTACAGCGCTTGTTATGCATACCTCGCATGACGGTTTAAGGCAGATTGCCAATGCCCATACCATCATGAAGGTGATAGAGACTCTGATATATCTTCCTTTCATAGGTCTTTTTGCCAAAGCGGTAGAGCGTCTTATCCCTGGCGAAGATATTACTATAGAAACAGGCCCGAAATATCTGGAAAAGCATCTTATAAATACCCCGATATTTGCCCTTGACGCCGCGGTAAAAGAGATAACGAGGATGGCGCAATCGGCAAAAGTCATGGTTGACGAAGCGGCAAGCGGGTTCCTTAATCTTGATGAAAGAATTTTGAAAAACCTGCCCCAGAGAGAAAACGCTTTAGACGGGCTGCAAGAGTCTATCACGGATTATCTTATGATGCTGACACAGCGCGATTTAAGCGAAGAAGAGGCCCGCAGGATACCGGCGCTTTTACATTCTGTCAATGACATAGAGAGGATAGGAGACCATTCAGAGAATATAATGGAGCTTGCCTTGAGAAGGATAAGCTCTGATTTGTCATTCAGCCAGGGCGCCGTAGATGAGATCAAGATAATGTTGTCTCATGTAGACGACATGATTACTCGCGCTATTGAAGCGTTGTCGGAAAATTCGGTCCAAAAGGCAAAAAAGGTCTTGCAGATTGAGGACAAGGTAAATGAGCTTACCGAACTATTTCGTAAAAACCACATAGACAGGCTTGGCCAGAACAGATGTAATGTTCTCTCCGGTATAGTTTTTCTGGATATGTTAAGTAATTTTGAAAAAATCGGCGACCATGTAACAAATATCGCCCAAGCGGTAATGGGCAGGCTGCAGTGGAATTAGAGCTTTTAAAAGGCGGTTTTTATGGAGTGTAAAAAAACGCAGAATATAAAGGTCTGCAATTGCAGTTACGAATCTTGCGATAGGCGAGGCGTATGCTGTGAGTGCGTTGCCTATCACAGAAAAAGAAAAGAACTGCCGGCCTGCTATTTTTCCACCGATACTGAAAAAACATGGGACCGCAGTATTGAGAATTTTATCAGAAACTACAAGGCTTGACCGGGTAATGCCGGTATCTTGCCAATAGTTATATAGGATATGCCGTTTTTTTCGGCATATCCTTTTTGTTTATTAACCGCTTAAAATCCAGGTTTTTATGAGCAGGATAAGGTATTCAGACTATCTTAAGAAGAGGTTTGGCGCAAAGACCCACAGGATATGCATAGACGCCGGTTTTTCATGCCCAAACAGAGACGGAAGGATAAGCACGCTTGGATGCGTATATTGCGATAACAGGGCTTTCAGCTATCCCATTCGCGCGCAGGCTTTTTCTTCAATAGAAGAACAGATAGCTTCCGGTATGCTCGCGGCAAGAAAGCGTTTTAAGGCCAAAAAATTTATCGCTTATTTTCAAGCGCATACCAATACATACGCGCCCCGGCAGATTTTAAAAGAAACCTATGACAAGGTAAGAAAATTCAAAGATATTGTGTCCATATCAATAGCTACAAGGCCGGACTGCGTTGATGATGACGTGATCAGGCTTATAGCCGGTTATGCCCCGGATTATGAAGTTTGGATTGAATATGGGCTTCAAAGCATACACGACGGCAGTTTGCGATTAATTAATCGCGGCCATGGCTATAATGATTTTTTAAAGGCGTTTACCCTGACCAGAAAATACCCCATAAAGATATGCGTCCATGTCATACTGGGCCTTCCGGGCGAGACCGAGGAGATGATGATGCAGACCGCCGAACAGATGTCAAGGCTGGCCATAGACGGTATCAAGATACACCCGTTGTATGTGGTAAGAGGAACGGCGCTTGAGCGTATGTATAATAGAAATAAATATGCGCCTTTAAGCCTTGAAGAGTATTCCAGGATATTGCAAAGGTTTATGGGGCTGTTATCAGACGATATTATTGTCCAAAGGTCAAGCGCGTATTGCCCCAAAGATATGCTGGTCTGCCCCGAATGGGTGTCGGAAAGAAAAAATAGCGCCCTCTTTTTTTAAAGGCCGCGCGCTGGAAACAGGCTATGCCAGGCGCTTTATTGGAAAACAAGGGTATTTTATTCTTTGAATCTGAATATCCATATGCCGTCAATTTGGACGTTTAGATCTTTTTTATGCTTCCCGAACAGCTCGGCTAAGACATTTATTGAATTTACGTCAAGGCTTAGATCACGCGGCCAATCACAGGCAATGACCCATAAGGCGCCATTGGCAGGTATTCTAATGCTTGTAACGTCAAGTTGTTTTTCTGCTTGCCTGAAAGGCCTGTTCCAGTTAGTGTCAACCGCGCCCGGGGCGAAGAGAAAATACTGATTGCGGCAGTTGATTTGTCCGTAATAGCTCAACGGGATTAAGGTCGTGTAATTTGTGTGAGCTATGGCATCATAAGGCCCCAGGCGGTCGTTTATGAATTTTATGATGTTTCCGAAAAGTTTTTTTAAATGAACGCCCGTATGATGTTCCACAGGCGAGAACATACAATTATTGAAATAACATATCAGCCCAAGAGCCACAAGATACATAAAAACAAAAAATATTATTACCCTTATACCCTTCGCCTGAAAAAAATACTTTATCCCGAAAGCCAAAAGAACATAATAATAAGGGCTGAAAAGCATTAATCCCCGGTCTAAATACAAAGGGAAAAAAATTTTTGAAACAAAAAAGACAGATAGTATCGGAACGAAGCATAATATGGACATAAATGCTGTTGGTATGGCCCATGCCCTGTTTCTTGTGGCTGATAAAAAAGACCCGGATAGAAATAGAACGCTAAAAAAAAGGGATAACTTGTACGCAAGCGGCCACACATTATAGCCAAGATTAAAATTTTCAATCGTGATTAACAGCGAACCCGCGCTGACATGAGGTATCCAGAATCCGTTTTTTACGTAAAAAAGTTTATGGGCAAATTTTACCGCCTGCGGCAGGAATAATAGCCCAATCGCGCAAAGGAGTATGGCGAATATCCGAAAGCGCTTGCGATAAAGAATCAGTAATGATAGCGCGTGGGCTGAGATCAAAAATAAACTAAAATATGTGATGTCGCAATATAGCAGTAAGACAGAGAACAGGACGTATAGGATAAAATTTTTGTTTTTCCGTGATACTAAAGACTGCCAAAAGAAATATGTTGAAGCTATTCCGAGGAGCACGATTAAGCTGTAAGGCCGCGCCTCCTGGGCATACCAGATCTGAAGCGATGAAAAGCCCATAAGAGCGCCCGCTAATATGCCTGTGCTAAAGCTGTAGAGCCGTTTACCCGTAATGAAACAGGCATATACGCTTAACAGGCTGAATATCAGGGAGGGAAAGCGCAGCGCGAATTCCGAAGCGCCGAATATTTTTATCCAATAATGTAAAAACATAAAATATAGTGGCGGATTCCAACTACTACAGAATTTTTGACCTATGAGTATGCTTAATACTTCATCATACCACAGGTCATTGGACCCCAACTTGTAAAGCCTAAGAGCCAGGGCAGCCAAAAGAAGCACAAACAGCGCCCAAATTTTTTTGTCAGCAATTTTTTGTTTAAATTCCGGCATACCCTGCCCCCGGTTTGAAGTCTTATATTGTTTCAATTATACGTCTTATGGATTTATAAAGTCAATCCGTTATTATATAAACTTAATAATATCCATACACTAAATGAATATTATGCTCTAAGCGGTGTATTGAACGGAGAAATTGAACATTGACATTCGTAAGTAGTGATATATAATATAAATACATGCAGTTAATCCGCGTTTACATTCAAATTTTATTATGAATTTTAAGCCGACCGACATATTGCTGATACAGTGCCCCCCATGGGATATAGATATGCCGCCATTGGGAGTATGCTATTTGGACAGTTATTTAAGCAGGCATTCATATACGGTATCTGTTTTTGACCTGAATATTGCCTTGTATAATGAGGTTGGCAGTAATTTGAAATATTTGTGGGAACAAAAAAGCTATGATTGGTGGACAAGCGGCGTATTGTTTGAAGAAATCTGGCCCAAACTCAAGGATCTCGCGTATCGGAATATTGATAAGATCTTGAAGCGTTTTGAGACTCGGAATATAGGTTTTTCGGTTAATTTCGCGGGCATAAAGCTGACATCAGAGATAATCAAACATATCCGTTCAACGGACAAGAAGGTGAATATTATAGTCGGAGGCTGGGCCTGCCAAAACGAACATATGCGCGGCTTGCTCCCGAAGGACATGGTGGACGTTTTCGTGGTTGGAGAGGGAGAGGAGACTCTGGCGGAAGTTTTGGAGGCGCTTAATGGCCGCGCGCTAAAAAACGAAGTCCGCGGCGCGATTTTTAATAAAGATTCAGGCCATATTTACAAGCAAAGGCCGTCGATAATGGATTTGGACTCCATACCATGGCCCACTTTTTCATGCTTGGATTTAAGTATGTATAAATTCAGGAAACTGCCGATTTTTTCCAGCAGGGGCTGTATAGGCAACTGTAGTTTTTGTAACGATCATTCATCATCAAAACCCTATCGTTTCCGCAGTGCTCAAAATATATTTGACGAGATCAGATACCATGTAATTCATAATCACGTGATGGATTTCAGTTTTAAGGACCTTCTTTGTAACGGTAACCTTGAACAGCTTGATAGATTGTGCGATCTTATAATAGGTTCAGGCCTGGATATAAGATGGGATTCCCAGGCTATAGCGCGCAAAGAAATGACCTATGAGTTTTTGCGCAAGCTTAAGAAAGCGGGATGCCGCACTCTTGTATATGGCGTTGAAAGTTTCTCTGACAATGTCTTAAGAAGAATGAGAAAAATTTTTACCGCGAAAATAGCCGAAAACGTGATAATGGATACCTGCGCGGCGGGAATATACGCTTATGTCAATATAATAGTAGGTTTCCCCGGGGAGACCGAAGATAATTTCATCCAAACCTGTCAGGCCATGAGACGTATAAGCGCCAGCAGTTTGGTAAAGGTAAGCGCTGTCAGCGTGTGCCTGATAAATTTTGGCTCTGAACTCAATGCGCGGCATGAAGATTACGGCCTCCTCCTGCCGGATGACCCGGCGATAAGGGCTAAGCAGTGGGCCAGTTCCGACGGCAGAAATACATATGAAATAAGAAACGAAAGGGCGCGTAGGATGCTGGAATTAATAGAAAAACTCGGCCTGACTTACGCTACTGCCACTATTTAGGCGCAATATGACGGAAGATCTCTTGCTCAAAGGCATATTGGACGGCTCCAGAGCTTTTACCGGCCCGGAGATTGTGCAATTTGATATTACGGACAGATGCAATAATAATTGCCTTTGCTGCTGGAACAGGTCTCCTCTGCTTGGCGAACTTTCCTCTGATAAAAAGAAAGATATGGAAGGCGAATTGCCTTTTGCCGTAATAAAGAGGGTAATAGAGGAGCTTAAAGGCATGGGCACTATGACCTTATTCTTTGCCGGAGGAGGAGAACCTTTTATACACCCCGATATCATGGATATCCTTGAATGCGCCAAATATCATGGTATGAAGGTGTGCATGAACACTAATTTTACTCTACTGGATGAGAAAAAGATAAGAAAGATTGTTGACTTAAAAGTTGACCACATCCATGTCAGCCTGCATGCCGGCACTCCTGAAAGCTATGCGCGTATGCATCCAAACAAGGAAAAGCGCGTGTTCAATAACTTGAAGGAATTGTTGTGTTATACCGCGCGCGTAAAAAAAGAATATGGCCAGCATATATTTACTCCTTTACCGCACATTAACTTGTATTATGTTATAACTAATGTTAATTTCATGGAAATAGATGAAATGGTCAGGTTTGCGCAGATTGTTGAAGCCGACAGCCTTGAGTTTGTGCCTGTGGATGTGATACCGGGCAAGACAGATAAGCTTCTGCTTAATAAGGAACAAATTGACTCGGTGTCCGGAAACATCAGGACGCAGTTGGCCTGCCTAAAAGAGTATAACAGCGGAAACAGGCAAATTAAACTTTTTATTGAGCAGTATGAAAATTTTTTAAAGAGGCTTGCGTCGCCTGACGCAGTCAAAGGCATATATGAACACGCAACGGTTCCCATGCAGCCATGTTATACCGGGTGGGCCTTCGCGAGAATAAATGCCTGTGGTGACGTGAACCCCTGCCTCAAAGCCTCGCGTATCCGCGTCGGTAATGTATATGAGGATTCTTTTTGCCGGATATGGAATAATGGCGCCGAACGTCTGTTCAGGGAAAAATCTTTCAAACTGGATTTTGACGATCCTTATTTTTGTCAAATAGGTAATGACCCAGGGCACGCTTCAGGCTGTTTGAACAGCTGTGACAATATACAGATAAATCTGGATATACACAACAAATACAGGGACATATTAAAAAGACATGGACGGATTTGATAGATTAATGAAAGACAAGGACAGGCTGTCGGTGGCGGCAGGCATTATGCGCTCGGAAAAGGCTTTTATGGGGCCCGAGGTATTGCATATTGATTTGACTAACAGGTGTAACTTTAATTGTATCGCGTGCTGGTGCAGGTCTCCTCTGTTGAGGGATAAGGCAATGCCGGAATGGGAGAGAAAATTAAGCCTGCCGCTGGATCTGGTCAAAGGTATTTTTGATGATTTGGCCTGTATGGGGGGTTTACGGCAGGTAAAAATAGTTGGCGGCGGCGAACCCTTTATGCACCCGGACATATTGCAGGTCATAAGGTATATAAGGCAGAAAGGCAGGGGTATTGAAATAGATATTAATTCCAATTTTAGCCTTGTTAATGAAAGTATTGCCAGAGAATTATTTGATTTAGGCGTAGATTCTTTTACGATAAGCCTTTGGGCGGGTACGCCCGCGACATATGCCAGGGTGCATCCGAACCAAAGCGAAGATACTTTTAACAAAATAAAGAATACCCTGGCTCGCGTTGATAGCATGAAAAAAGCGGCAGGCTCCGCGCGGCCGCGGGTCACTTTTCATAATGTTATTTTTAACCTGAATTATATGGATATACGCGATATGATAAATTTTGCTCTGGAGGTGAGTGCCGATAATATACAATTTGTCCCTGTTGACACAGTGAAGGGCAAAACCGAAACGCTTTTGCTTGACAGCGCCCAAAGATTGGAATTGCTTAGCAGTCTGCGGGATATAAGGAAAAATTATACCCCCGAAAACCGTTTGTATAAGGATGATTCCGGCCGCATGGTCACCCTTTCCGATTTTGATAGTTTCATCAACCGTGTTGAGAGGATTAACATGTCTACAGGCGCCTATGATGAAGATGTGGTTGAACTGTATCCTTGTTATGCCGGCTGGTTATTTGCCAGGGTGATGGCGACCGGGGATGTCGTGCCTTGCTGTAAAGGGCACCGCATGCCTATGGGTAATTTATATAAAAATAGTTTCCGGGACATATGGTTTTCGGATATATATAATGAATTCAGGCGCAATGGCCTGACGCTTTCAAAAGAAGATCCGTATTTTTCCAGAATAGGAAACGAGGCCGAAGCCAGGACAGGCTGTTATAACTGCGATAATTTGTGGCAGAATATACCGATGCACGCGTGTTTGGAAAAACTAAGAAAAAATCCTCTCCTGCTTAAGGCGGGCGAGGCATTGCTGAAGCTGAAGCGTGAAAAATAATTCGCCAGGCTCTGATAGAAAAGGTTTTATATGAGCTTTTTACGCGACAGGTTTTCGTTTAAGGAAAACAAAAGGCGTCTGCTCAATATAAGGGGTATCGTAAACGGCGCAGCAGCTTTTAAGGGGCCTGATGTCGTGCAGATTGACCTGACGGACAAATGTCGCAGTCATTGTATAGCCTGCTGGCTGCACTCTCCCCTGCACGCTAAACAGGCCAGCGCGGATTTTAAAGACTTGGATTTTACGGCCGCGGAATCGCTTATAAAAGACGCTGCTTTATACGGAGCAAAAGAGATAATAATATCTGGCGGCGGCGAACCCTTTTTGCATCCTCGGATATGGGATGTTCTGGAGCTGATTGAAAAAATGGGGCTGTGTTTTAGAATAAACACAAGCCTTAACGAGTGCGGCAGAAACGACATAAACAGAATAGCGTCTTTTAAAAAGATGGCTTCTATCACGGTAAGCATCTGGGCCGCGAACGGCGACTTATACGCGCGGCTCCATGGCAGAAGCAAAGAGGATTTTCAAAAGACGAAGGAGAATCTGGCGGTATTTAACAGTCTCAAAAGCCCGGGGACATGCTCGTCTTTGTTCTGCCTTATTACTAATTTAAATTATAAATCTACACGGGAAATGAGAGAACTGGCCTCTGTCACAAAAAGCGACGGTATAGAGTTTGGCCTGCCGGACATTATGCCCGGGGTTACGGACAGCCTGCTTCTTAATAGAGGCCAGTTAGATGTTCTTTATGATGATTTTTCGCGGCTCTGCCGTGAAAAAAAACACAAGGCGCGCATAATAAACAAGGATGTTTTTGCCGCGAGGATATTAAATCCGGGCGCCGAGAAGGGTGAATATGACAGCCCTGCCGCCGTTACGCGTTGTTTCGCGGGATGGGTATTTTTGAGGGTCAGGGCGAATGGAGATTATAATTCATGCCTGAAATCCCATCGCATGCCGATAGGCAACGCTTATAATGAAAGTATTTATTCTGTTTGGAATAATGCCCTTCAGCAGAGATTCAGGCGCCAGTCTTTAAAAGTCCCAAAGGATGCGGGATATTTTTCCTATATTGGTAATGCGCCTGAAACGGATACGGGGTGCAAACGCGCCTGCGATAATATACTGGTAAACAGAGGTTTTTATAGGTTTACGCGGCCCTGTTTTGGGCTTTGTGCCGGAAACTGTTATGAAAAAAATTAAAAAATTATTTATTATATTTTTCATGCTGATTATCAGCCTGGCCATGGACACGGCATTATTTATTATAAAAAAGATAAGAGGCAGTTTGTATTTTCCCGGGGGATGATAGGATGAATATACTTATGATAGGCCCGCATGACATCCATTCCGCTTCCGAACCATGGACTACGCGTATAAAAAATTTGGCATGTCAGCTTGCAAAAAAGGGCCATGTTGTTAAGCTTGTTTATTTTCCGCTTGACAATAATAACGCGGGTAAACGATTTCAAGAAAACGGCTATGAGGCCATATCTTTAAGCCGGCGCCTCGGCAGTCTTGTTTTTTTAAAAAACACTGCCCAGATAACAAGGCTGGCCGGCTGGGCGGATGTGGTGCATTTTCAGAAATGCTATTATTACGCGTCACTTCCGGCCCTGATAGGGGCCTGGATTAAAAACAAGCCCGCGCACTATGATTGGGATGACTGGGAGACCAAGATATTTTATTATTCAAACCCCAGGAAGCGTGTTTTAGGCGGGTTTATTCACATGCTTGAAAAACTAATGCCTCTGGCCGTGGACACGGTATCGGTGTCAAGCAGGCGGCTTAAAGAACTCTGCCTTAAAGCGGCGGTCAGAGAGGATGATATCTTCCCCGCGCCTGTCGGGGCAGATATAAATCAATTCAAGCCGTGCCCGGACCAATCCCACGGCATCAAAACGCGTTACAATACAGGTCGTTATCTTGTATTATATATCGGACAACTGCATGGAGGCCAATATGCCGAGCTTTTTATAAAGGCCGCCGGGCTTATACTCAAAAAAACAAAAGAGGTAACGTTTATGATCATAGGCGATGGCTATAGGTCGGTGGAATTAAAGGAACTGGCCTCCGCCCAGGGCTTGGGCCGGCATATGATATTTACGGGGTCTCTGCCCCACGAGATTGTGCCTTCTTATATTAATTCAGCGGATATCTGCGTAGCTTGTTTTGAAGATAATGATATAACCCGGTGTAAAAGCCCTTTAAAAATAGCGGAGTATCTGGCCTGCGGCAAGGCGATTGTGGCAAGCAATGTCGGAGAAGTGGGCAATATGATAAAAGACGCCGGACTTCTGGTAAAGCCGGGTGATTGTTCGGCCCTGGCGGATGGCATATTGAAGCTGGTCAATGACGGAGGATTGAGGCAGGCCCTATCTTCCAGGGCAAGGGCAAGAGCGGTTGAAAAATACAACTGGGATTTTACCGCGTCTTCTTTATTGTCCGCGTATAACAAATATTTGGAGAGGTGAATATATGTTCGTCCAAAGGATGAAAAAAGCCTATAGCCTAAGAGAGACGCTTTTAAGCCTTGCTTTAAGAGATTTTAAATCGCAGTATTCAGGCTCAAGGCTTCATATATGGTGGGCGGTAATCAATCCATTGCTTTTGGCAATAAGCATTAATCTGATTTTTACAAAGGCCTATAAGATAGATACCCCGAATTACACGTTTTTTGTGCTTTCCGGCATAATACCGTGGATGTTTTTTTCCAATTCTGTGCTGGCATCCGTGAATTCGTTCGGCAGTCACGCTTCAATATTAAAACAGGGTATATTGCTTCCGGAATTTATACCGTTATCAGCCGTCCTATCGGCTTTTTTCACTTTTTTAATAGGCCTTTTTTCGCTCTTGCCGTTATTTATTGTATTTAAAATAAAGGTGTTAATGGCCGCGCCTTTATTGTTTGTAGCAGTGTTTTTACAGTTGATTTTTACCGCCGGGCTTGGCATGATCTTCGCGGGCTGGAACGCGTTTTCAAAAGATGCCCCCCATTTCTTTTTTATAACGCTTACAATATGGTTTTGGATAACACCCGTATTCTATAATCTTGATATGCTGCCATATCCTTACCGTTTTATAGGATTGCTCAATCCGATGACACATTTTATCGCCCTGTATAACCGGATATTGTTTGAGGCAAGGCCCCCGTCCATAGGCTGTCTGGGGACTGTTTTTATCATAGCATTATTGTGTTTTTTGTCCGGATATCTATTTTTTTTGCGCAAAGAAAAAGAGATCTTAAAGAGGGTTTAGATGAAACCTATTGAATTTGAAGGGGTCTGGGAAAAGTATAATATCCAATTTATGCAGGATAATAAGGTCTCCTGGGAAGAGATATGGGCCCTGAAGGATATCAATCTCGGCGTGGAGAAAGGAGAGGTATTAGGCATAATCGGGGATAACGGGGCGGGAAAAACGACTATGCTAAAACTCGCGGCCGGCAAGCTGGTGCCGGACAGGGGCCATGTCCGCGTTAACGGAAAGGTATCTGTTTTGATGGATTTGGGCGCCGGTTTTAACCCTGAATTTACCGGCAGGCAGAATCTTGCCATAAACGCGCGGGTCTATGGCCTGGATTCCGGTACGCTTACCAGGCGCATGGACGAGATGATAGATTTTTCCGGCCTGGGGAAGTTTATTGATGCTCCTATTAAATACTATTCTCAAGGCATGTATATGCGCTTGGCATTCGCGCTGGCTATTTTCGTAGAACCGCAGATATTGTTGATTGACGATATTCTTTCCGTAGGCGATCAGGAAGCGCAGGAAAAATGCGTTAAAAAGGTGTTTGAGCTCAAGCAAAAAGGCATGACAATAGTTGTTGTAAGCCATGATATGAATATGATAGATAAATTATGCACGCGCCTTGTCTTGCTGGAGAACGGTTCAATAGTCCAGGAGGGCGGCCCCGGCAGGGTGACATCTTATTATATGGAGACTGTCGGCGACAGGGAGGGTATCGCCGCTATAGAAACAGATAATATCAGGCTGATATTTAATAACGGTAATATGCATTTAAGGTATAAAGGATATGCCGTGACAAAGGCTTCAGGTTTTTATTTTTCATGCAGGTATCACGGCCAGGATAAAGAGATATTATCTTTTAATCTATCGTGGGAAATAGTCAGCGCCTGCCCGGGGAAAATTATTGCCCGCGGCAGTTTGCCTAATGGAGTAGTTTTGCAGGAATGGACGGTTGAATTAGGCAAGGCATGCCTTGACTGGTCGGTAAAGGTTGCGGGAAAAGACCCGAAACAGTTAAGGGCTGATTGTATGTTTATTCCGCAATATAACCTTTGGCATTCGCTTGATGAGCAGGGAGATTTTCCCGATTTTATCCATAAATCCGGATGGCATGATTTAAGTTTGGACAATACGCAGGAAGCGGCGGCCGGTATTTTTGGCGAATCGCAAGGCGCCGTATTGCCCGGTATTATAGCGGAGCAAGCCTTTGTCAGCTGGCAACAGGTCAGATTTTTTAACACAGGTTATCAACAGGAAGCGCGCGTTCTTCAAATATTCTCGGCAGGGTCCGATACGTTCTCGGCAAAATTAAGTTTTATACCGGATAAAAGTGAATTTTTAGAATATCTGCGCGTGCTTAAGGAAAAGCGTGATGACAGCCTCGCCCTCAAGCTCCGGCAGGAACTCTTAAACCGCAGTATATCAAAAGACAACTTAAAGCTTGTAGTTGACCC